>NZ_QUFO01000029.1:1125-1720 GCF_003478915.1 Roseburia sp. AF25-13LB | reverse complement strand
AAAACGTAATCAAAAGATTACAAAATCATTCAGGACAGCATCTCTATTTAATAGAAGAATGCGACCTAAAACAGTAAACTTTAGGATATTTAGCCAAGCTAGATTTCTGAAAGGACAAACACTATAACATGAGAGTTTGATCCTGGCTCAGGATGAACGCTGGCGGCGTGCTTAACACATGCAAGTCGAACGAAGCACTTTATTATGATTTCTTCGGAATGACGATTTAGTGACTGAGTGGCGGACGGGTGAGTAACGCGTGGGTAACCTGCCTTATACAGGGGGATAACAGTTAGAAATGACTGCTAATACCGCATAAGCGCACAGGATTGCATGATCTGGTGTGAAAAACTCCGGTGGTATAAGATGGACCCGCGTCTGATTAGCTTGTTGGTGAGGTAACGGCCCACCAAGGCGACGATCAGTAGCCGACCTGAGAGGGTGACCGGCCACATTGGGACTGAGACACGGCCCAAACTCCTACGGGAGGCAGCAGTGGGGAATATTGCACAATGGGGGAAACCCTGATGCAGCGACGCCGCGTGAGCGAAGAAGTATTTCGGTATGTAAAGCTCTATCAGCAGGGAAGAAAAAA
>NZ_QUFO01000028.1:0-1876 GCF_003478915.1 Roseburia sp. AF25-13LB | reverse complement strand
TTCCAGTTGTGCGCCCAGCTAAGGGTGTGTAGTCAAGCCGGTGGAATTCCGGTTTATCCAAGGTTTAGCCAACCAGATAATAGCGAGTCTTGGGATGATGCTGGTAACGGCATCTGACAAGCGTAGACAGCAAGAAAGCAGGGTTGAATAGTGATTGAGCTTCGAAACGTTAACTTCAGTCGGTCGACGTCTTAACTGGTGCGGAAGACAATATCATATAATGCGATATGGCGAGTGTTATGTGGCACTGCGGAGTCAGAGAACCAATCATGTTTTACATTATGAATACACATCAACTGGGGAGAACCTGCCATTTCTCGAAGAAGAGTATGAAGTTGCAACTGAAAACGGAGGATTTCAAATGAATGGTAGGTGGTCGGACAATCCCATAGTACTGTAGAAATCGGGCAATGCCGATGGAGGGAAGGGGATTGCATAGTAAAGGTCTTACTGAGGACACATTATCCGTACTCAGGGACGGAGGAAATAATGGAAACGAAATTAGTAAGAATAGCTGAGATATCGGCAACATCAAAACATCCTATATTTACATCAGTGTACCACTTGATAAATGAAGATATGCTAAAGCAATGTCATAAGGAATTAGATGGGAACAAAGCAGTCGGAATTGACAAGGTAACTAAGGATGAGTATGGGAAGAACTTTGATAGAAATATCAAGGAACTGGTACAGAGGTTGAAAAACAAATCCTTTAAGCCACTTCCGTCAC
This sequence comes from Roseburia sp. AF25-13LB, assembly GCF_003478915.1. Taxonomy (NCBI): domain Bacteria; kingdom Bacillati; phylum Bacillota; class Clostridia; order Lachnospirales; family Lachnospiraceae; genus Roseburia; species Roseburia sp. AF25-13LB. The sequence goes on along the minus strand of NZ_QUFO01000028.1, from coordinate 1,146 downwards.
TGAGGGTATATATACCTAAAGGAAATGGAAAGAAACGACCATTAGGGATTGCTTCCTATGAAGATAAGATTGTACAAATGGCAGTGAAGAAAATACTGGGAGCTATTTATGAACCGAGATTCCTAAACTGCATGTATGGATTCAGACCGAATAGGGGGTGTCACGAAGCAATAAAAGAAGTATACCAACGGATAAGCTATGGAAAAATCAGCTATATCGTAGATGCCGATATCAAAGGTTTCTTTGACCATATCGACCATGATTGGATGATGAAGTTCCTTGAATGGAATATACAGGATAAGAACTTATTGTGGCTAATACGTAAATACCTTAAAGCAGGAATAATGGAGCAAGGAAAATTCGAGCCAACAGAGGAAGGTTCGGCACAAGGCTCAGTAATGAGTCCGATGCTTGCAAATATATACATGCATCATGTGCTGACGCTGTGGTTTAAGCTGGTGGTGCAAAGGGAAATGCAGGGAGAGTGTTTTCTCGTCAACTTTGCGGATGATTTTGTTGCAGGATTTCAATATAAGTCAGAAGCTGAAAGATACTATAAAGAGTTAAAGGAACGAATGGAAAAGTTTGGACTGGAGCTGGAAAGTAGTAAAAGCAGACTGATTGAATTTGGGAGATTTGCAGAGCAGAATCGTAGAGCAAGAGGAGAATGTAAGCCTGAAACATTTGATTTTCTGGGATTTACCTTCTACTGTAGCAAAACCCGAAAGGGAGGTTTCGTGCCAAAGGTACAGACTTCAAGGAAGAAGTTTGAGCAAAAGGTTAGAGCATACAAGAACTGGATTTACGATAATCGAAATCGACCAATGCGAGAAATAATTAAAGAGTTGAACGTAAAACTAATTGGACACTATCGGTATTATGGTGTTACATGGAATTTTCGGAAGATAACAACATTCTTGCATAGAGTACAACAGTTTCTATTCAAAGCCATGAATCGGAGAGGTTGTAGACGGGCATACACATGGAATGGATTTGTGGAAATGCTCAAGTATTACCCGTTAGCAAAACCTAAAACGTACTATTGTTTATATTGAAGCGAATGTTACTATGAGGAGCCGTATGCGGGAAAGCCGCACGTACGGATCTGTGAGGGGCTAAGATTGAGAGGTCTTAGTCTACTCGACT
>NZ_QUFO01000027.1:232-1880 GCF_003478915.1 Roseburia sp. AF25-13LB | reverse complement strand
GGAACTGACGGTGGCGCAGTATTAAATGATGCGGATGTGGGTTCGGCTGTAAAGGGTGGTAGATATTCGAACTTAGGTAATATGTCATTTGAGGATGGAAAGCAATATTCATCGTGGAGTAAACTTAGAGAAGAGGGATTGTCACTTGAACAAGTAGAAAAAATAAAAGGCACACCAAAGGGACAGAAACCATTACCAGAAACTTATTTGAGTGAGGAATATATTAATAATCATCTAAATTCATTCAAGAAAAGTGGTGCGGTAAAAATAATGCCAAGTGAGCCATCAGGAACAATTGGTGGTAAAGGTGGTACATTTGTAATGTCTGGGGATGAACTAAGTGAAATAATTCGAAACGCAGATGGGGATGTGGCTAAAATAGAAAGTGTTTTGGGATTAGACAAAGGATATTTAGGAAGTAATCCTGTTATAGTGACAATTCAGGACACATCTAGTTTAAGACTTCCATCTGGCAATGAATTAGGTGCATGGCCGGAATACTGGGAACCAGGCGGCTATACAAGTGGTGGAATAAAAGAAGCAGTTATTAATCCGGCGAAAGAAGGAACATATACATATAAACATTTATTTGAATAGAGGTGCTTTAAAATGAAGTTAATTATAGAAGATGAGGGTATTAGTCTACTGGAAAACAAAGGGCAATATTATCTTCAGTATGATGCAGGAGCGCATATGATAAAGAAAAAAAGAATTGAAATTACAAATGAAGAGGCGGAGTTATGCCAATTAGATGTTGAAGAAATGTATAATCTTATTTTGCAATATCAAAATGATGGTGTATATGGTGAAGATGTAGTTGAATAAAATATATAAATTTAATTATGGTTATACTTTAGGACTCCAAAACCCTTAACTCAAAAAGCTATTTTACTCTCTGTCTGTTCACGAAGTGAATGACATACAGAGATTAATAATAGCTTTTTGTCATTTACCTAAAGGGGAAAGGACTCCTTATGGCGAAATTTGCCCTCAGGTATACAAAAGGATTTGTCTGACATTTTATTTCTAAGGTACTGTAAAACATTGATTTTACTGACTTGTTTCAAGTTGGTGTTTTCATTCTTACACAGAACTATTGTTTGATGAAATCAAAATGACACACAGAATATGGACTCTATGCTGGAGTTTATAAGGTCTATTTTGATAGCAAGAACAGGAAGTCCTGCTATATCAGTAACTAATTATCAGGCTGATAAAATTAGATACCAATGTTTATGCATCCAAGGTACATTCTTTTTCAACGGTATCCGGTGAGGTAGAAGGAAAACAGCTTACAGTTCCGGATTTAAATGTATCAATGGATGCTATGACAGCGTACCGGGCAGGCTTTTCACAGTTAATTGGTCTGATGAGTTATTATCAGAGCCTCCTGACGCAGGATGCCGGGAAGCTTCTTTGATGAAAATGATAAAGACAAAATAGGGGGAGTGGAGAAAGTTATGGGATTTCAGGTAAAGTATGAAGAAATTACCAGCATTCGGGAACTGATTCTGGCACAGCTTGACCGGTGGATAGAACAGATAGATGTGGTAAGAAGCAGTATTGTAGAGATTGCTGCCATGTCGGAGATGCATGGAGAGGCAGCAGAGCATGTAAGAAGCTATATGTGGGATTATCATATGAATCT
>NZ_QUFO01000027.1:0-222 GCF_003478915.1 Roseburia sp. AF25-13LB | reverse complement strand
GTGGGATTATCATATGAATCTTGCAAATATGATAAAAGATACGATAGAAACCTACCGGAGCAGCTTTATACTCTACACAGACTGGTATTATAATATTGATTCTGACCAGATGGCAGAGATGTCCCAGGATTCCATGGAGGGACTGGAGGAGAACATCCAGGGAGCCAGGTCAGACTTTGATGCGGTAGCAGAGGAAGTAGCGGATATTGAGAGAGAACTGTC
>NZ_QUFO01000026.1:0-2560 GCF_003478915.1 Roseburia sp. AF25-13LB | reverse complement strand
TTGAACAAAATCGCTGCGCGATGGCCTGCCAAGGCTGTGGCGCAGCTTTCTTTTTCTCAATAATAAAATAGGCAATGGCAATTCTTACCAGTATTTGATATTGTAAAGTTACCACACAAAACAATTCAATAAAGAAAGACACCACTGCCTATGAAAAGAATACCATTTGACCGCTTTTCTGACAAGCGGTTTTATTATGCTAATGCACCTCCATGTAAGCAGGGTTTTTCATTAACTACTGATTTTACATGGAGGATTTTATTATGTACGAAGAAATTTTTAATCAGATTCAATCTGCTGCGAATAAACGGAATCTCAAGGATTCCACGATTCATGCATACTGTACCAGTGTTGCTCATTTTTTGAACCACACAGCCAAGGATATAGATGCATTAACAACTGACGATGTTGATATATTCCTAACTGAAAAGAAACTTTCCGGGATTTCACCAGAAACATACAATCACTACCATTCAGGAATCCGCTTCTTTTACAAAAAAATATTGAAGAAGAATTGGGATGATGATGACATACCTCGTATGAAAAGGGACAGAAAGTTACCAACGGTGCTTACAAAAACAGAAATATCAGCTATTCTTGATGCTACGCCAAATCTGAAGCACAAAGCTATGATTGCTACTATGTATTCAGGCGGACTTCGTGTTTCAGAAGTCACACATCTTCATTATGATGATATTTCACGCACGAAAAAAACCATACACATCCGTGATGGGAAAAGTCGCTCTGATCGTTATACTTTGCTTGCAGACCGGACGCTCGAAATATTGACAGAATACTGGTTTCAATGTGGCAGACCAAGAGGGATTTTGTTCCCAAGTTCATGGACAGGGGATTATCTTACAAAAGATAGTGTCATTCAGTTTTTTCGTGAAAGTGCCAAAAGAGCAGGCATTCAGAAACACGTCTCCACGCATTGTTTACGTCACAGCTTTGCAAGTCATCTGTTTGAATCCGGCTGTGATGTAAAATATATTCAAGCGCTTCTGGGACATCGTGATCCAAAATCAACAGAGGTTTATCTGCATGTAAGCAATAAAACTCTGCTTGGAATCAGGAGTCCATTTGATGAGATGGGCGGTGAATGATTATGGAGAAATCATGTACGATACAAGATGTATTTGAACGGTTTTATCCTTCTTATGAAAAGAGGAATAGCCCTCCTGCTCATCATAGAAAAACAGCTTATCATATCATGAACTGTAAAACAGGCGCTTTTGGTGTAAACATCAGTGTTTGTGAGGACTGCGGATGTATCAGCATTCATAATAACTCCTGCAGAAGCAGATGCTGTCCCATGTGCCAGGAGTTTCCGAAAGAGAAATGGATTGATGCACAAAAAGAGAACGTACTTGATGCACCCTATTATCATGTAGTATTCACAGTTCCTGAGGAATTGAATTCCATCATTTACAGCAACCAGAAGCTGTTGTATGATGCACTGTATCGTGCTGCCTCAGCAACCTTGAATGAATTGGCAAAAGACGCAAAGTACCTGGGAGCTAATATAGGGTATATCTGCATTCTTCATACCTGGGGTTCTGCAATGAATTATCATCCTCATATTCATACCATTGTTCTTGGAGGTGGGCTTGATGATGAAAATAAATGGAAAGAAACAGGTGGAAAATTTTTTCTCCCATATGGTGTTATCTCGAAAGTGTTCCGTGGAAAATATCTGGATGAGTTAAAAAGCCTGTGGAATGATTCTAAGCTTAAATTTCATGGTACAGCAGAGAAATATCAGAACAGCTATCGTTTTAAAGAACTTCTTGATAAGTGTTATGAAAAGAACTGGGTCACTTACTGTAAAGAAACTTTCAATGGTGCACAGTCGGTTATCAATTATCTTGGAAAATATACCCACAGGATAGCAATCAGTAATCATCGAATCAAATCCATGACAGATACGACAGTTACATATGTAGTAAAAGACTATAAAAACGAAGGCTGCTGGAAAGAGAAAACAATTTCAGGAGAAGAATTCATCCGTCGATTCATGATGCATGTTCCTCCCAAACGATTTGTCAGAATCCGGCACTATGGTCTGCTATCATGTAGAAACAAGAGAAAAAAGATAACTCATTGCAGAAACCTGCTTGGATGTAAGAAATACATTTCTACATTAAAAAATCTAAATGCAGTAGAAATGATAAGGGTTTTATATCACATCGATGTATGCAAATGTTCTTCTTGTGGAGGGAATATGGTATCACCCCGCAAAGATAAATACAGTTCTTCTTTTCGTGCACATATGAGATGTTAAGATCTACAATTGCATAGAATAAATGACTTCCTCATAGGAGGTTTGTTTGTCATGCCTGAAATTGATTTCTTGAATAAAAAAACTTTTACCAAAACATCCGGTATGATAAACTTAAGGAAAAGAGCAACGATTGAATCCCCATAGCTATCGGCTAAAGGGACGCGACTTTGTTCACCAAGGTAAAATCGAAATTGATGTAAACGAAAGGGCAGTTTTTATCAGAACTCAAGGCTGCTTTTTCGTTTACACCAACTCCGATTGTTTCCTTAACAGTTT
>NZ_QUFO01000025.1:0-2901 GCF_003478915.1 Roseburia sp. AF25-13LB | reverse complement strand
TTTGGTCAAGCCCTCGACCGATTAGTAACAGTCAGCTCCACACGTTACCGTGCTTCCACCTCTGCCCTATCTACCTGATACTCTTTCAGGGGTCTTACTGTCTTATAGACAGGGACATCTCATCTTGGGGGGGGCTTCACGCTTAGATGCCTTCAGCGTTTATCCCTTCCGGACTTGGCTACCCAGCTATGGATTTGGTATCCAGCTGATGCACCAGTGGTCCGTCCAGCCCGGTCCTCTCGTACTAAGGCCAGCTCCCCTCAGATATCCTACGCCCGCGCCGGATAGGGACCGAACTGTCTCACGACGTTCTGAACCCAGCTCGCGTACCGCTTTAATGGGCGAACAGCCCAACCCTTGGGACCTGCTACAGCCCCAGGATGCGATGAGCCGACATCGAGGTGCCAAACCACTCCGTCGATGTGAACTCTTGGGAGTGATAAGCCTGTTATCCCCAGGGTAGCTTTTATCCGTTGAGCGATGGCAATCCCACTTTATGCCACCGGATCACTAAGTCCTACTTTCGTACCTGCTCCACCCGTCGGTGTCGCAGTCAAGCTCCCTTCTGCCTTTGCACTCTTTAAATGGTTTCCGACCATTCTGAGGGAACCTTTGAGCGCCTCCGATACCCTTTCGGAGGCGACCGCCCCAGTCAAACTCCCCGCCTGGCATTGTCCCACCGCTGGTTCACAGCGGCTGGTTAGAAACCCAATACTGCAAGGGTGGTATCCCAACAGCGACTCTGTTAAGACTGGCGTCCTAACTTCTTCGTCTCCCACCTATCCTGTACATGCAGTACCGAATCCCAGTACCAAACTGGAGTAAAGCTCCATGGGGTCTTTCCGTCCTGGCGCGGGTAACCAGCATCTTCACTGGTACTTCAATTTCACCGGATGTATTGTCGAGACAGTGCTCAAATCATTACGCCTTTCGTGCGGGTCGGAACTTACCCGACAAGGAATTTCGCTACCTTAGGACCGTTATAGTTACGGCCGCCGTTTACTGGGGCTTAAATTCAAAGCTTCGCTTGCGCTAACCTCTCCTCTTAACCTTCCAGCACCGGGCAGGCGTCAGCCCATATACTTCACCTTTCGGTTTTGCATAGACCTGTGTTTTTGCTAAACAGTTGCTTGAGCCTATTCTCTGCGGCCTGATTTCTCAGGCACCCCTTCTCCCGAAGTTACGGGGTCATTTTGCCGAGTTCCTTAACAATACTTCTTCCGTCGGCCTTAGGATTCTCTCCTCATCCACCTGTGTCGGTTTACGGTACGGGCACATATGGCACAATAGCGGCTTTTCTCGGCAGCCGGTCCGCATGCTTCGCTACTCTAGTTCGCTCCACATCACAGCAAGGACTTTTGTGTGCGGATTTGCCAGCACACCATCCCCTCTGCTTGTACCAGTATTTCCATTCCTGGCTCATGCTTTCCTTCTGCGTCCCCACAGTTCTGACCATATGTGGTACAGGAATCTAAACCTGTTGTCCATCGGATACGCCTCTCGGCCTCTCCTTAGGTCCCGACTTACCCAGGGCAGATCAGCTTTACCCTGGAATCCTTGGATATTCGGCCGGAAGGATTCTCACCTTCCTCTCGCTACTCATTCCGGCATTCTCTCTTCTTATCCCTCCACTGCTCCTTATCGGTACAGCTTCGTCGGTCTTAAGAATGCTCCTCTACCAATCATACTAGGTATGATTCCACAGCTTCGGTGTTGTGTTTCAGCCCCGGACATTTTCGGCGCAGGGACTCTCGACTAGTGAGCTGTTACGCACTCTTTGAATGAATGGCTGCTTCTGAGCCAACATCCTAGTTGTCTTTGAATCCCCACATCCTTTTCCACTTAACACACACTTTGGGACCTTAGCTGGTGGTCTGGGCTCTTTCCCTTTTGACTGTCCAACTTATCTCGTACAGTCTGACTCCCGTTCATCATCTTAATGGCATTCGGAGTTTGATATTCTTTGGTAAGCTTTGACGCCCCCGCGGAAATTCAGTGCTCTACCTCCACAAGACTAAAACGAGGCTAGCCCTAAAGCTATTTCGAGGAGAACCAGCTATCTCCGGGTTCGATTGGAATTTCTCCCCTATCCACACCTCATCCCCACCCTTTTCAACGGATGTGGGTTCGGTCCTCCAACGCCTTTTACGGCATCTTCAACCTGGACATGGATAGATCACCCGGTTTCGGGTCTACTCCTACTGACTATAACCGCCCTATTAAGACTTGGTTTCCCTTCGGCTCCGGACCTTAAGTCCTTAACCTCGCCAGTAAGCGTAACTCGCCGGACCGTTCTACAAAAAGTACGCGGTCGCACATATAAAGTGCTTCCACAGCTTGTAAACACAGGGTTTCAGGTTCTCTTTCACTCCCCTCCCGGGGTCCTTTTCACCTTTCCTTCACAGTACTATGCGCTATCGGTCACTAAGTAGTATTTAGCCTTACGGGGTGGTCCCCGCTTATTCCATCAAGGTTTCTCGTGTCTCGATGTACTCTGGATACCGCCATGTCAGCTCTTCTTTCGCTTACGGGACTTTCACCCTCTCTGGTCTGCTTTCCCAAAACAGTTCTGCTGGAATTGCTGAATCAATTATGCGGTCCGAACCCCGGAATGCACGCACTCCGGTTTGGGCTCTTTCCATTTCGCTCGCCGCTACTTTGGAAATCGATTTTTCTTTCTCTTCCTCCGGCTACTTAGATGTTTCAGTTCACCGGGTTCCCTTCCATACGTTATGGATTGGCGTATGGATACATGAGGTATTCTCATGTGGGTTTCCCCATTCAGATATTCACGGATCAATGGATATTTGCTCCTCCCCGTGACTTTTCGCAGCTTATCACGTCTTTCATCGGCTCTTAGTGCCAAGGCATCCACCCTGCGCTCTTCTTCGCTTGACCTTG
>NZ_QUFO01000024.1:0-3516 GCF_003478915.1 Roseburia sp. AF25-13LB | reverse complement strand
TCCACTGGCAGGCTTTGTAGTTGGTTCACTAACCGGAATAGCAACATATGGAATGCTCAATGAGGCTGATCTGGAAGTAATGAATCTGGAGGCGTCATTAGAACTTGAGAAACAGCAGCTGGGGAATGTTGGAGAGAGTAGTAGTGGAAGTAAACCATATACAAATAGTCGCCCATCTTATGGTAAAAATCAAGTAAATGAAGTTTGGGAGAATGCGAAAGACCCTATTACAGGAAAAGTTTATGACCCATCTGGCGTTGAAATTACATGGGATAAAACTAAACCGAGAAATGGTCAATGGGATATGGGACATATTCCTAGTGAGAAATACTCTGAAATGCATCAATTATATATGGATGATGTGATTTCAAAAGATGAATTTTTAGAATAGTATCGTAATCCTAGAAATTATAGACCAGAATTACCTAGTACAAATAGAAGTCATAAATATGAGTGAGGAAATAAAAATGAATATTGAGAAAGCAGATTATGGGACAATTGTTAAATTTGGTACATTAAAAGATTTACATGAAAAAATAAAGTTAAAAAATGATAATGTATCTGATATCATTAATTGGGTAGATGATAGTGGAATGAGTATTCTTGAAAGAAGCTTAGTATCCAGAAAATTTGAAATATCAAAATTTTTACTTGATAACAATGCAAAAGTAAACATAGTGTCAAAAGAAGGTAATAATGAATTTCATTTTTTGGCTCCAAATATAAATTGTATTGAAGCAGTTGAAATCGGAAAATTATTGCTAAGTAAAGGTACTTCGGTAATGCAAAAAGATGTAAAGTATGGTAATACAGCCTTTTTTTCATTATGCATGGAAGCTTTTAAGGAACGTTCAGAGAGTACAATGAATTTTATTGAAGAATGTTTTGAACAAGTAACAGATGTTGATGAGAAAAACAAGAATGGATTTACCATTCGTAAACTAATTATGGAAAGGGGAAGCGATGAATTAAAAAAAAGATTGGAGGAAAAATATGCATAGCACAATGAATTTAGGAGGTTCTGTTGTTTCAAAAAATATATTAGAAAGAAGGGGACGAGTAAAATGGTGTTTTAGAGAAGAGAGTGTAAATAATATTGATAATGGGTGGAGATTTCTTTCGGAAATAGATACAGATGAGTTTCTGGCAGATTCAAAAAACATGGTCATTTGTGATTGGGGCACAATTTTTGAAATAGAGCCTGCAATTGCTCCAATTTTTGAATTACCAATTGGAACAGAATTAACCTTAGAATATGATGGCTCACAAAAATATTTTGTAAAATCTGAAACCGGAGAGAAACTTATATTTTAATTATGGTTATACTGTCGGACATCCAACGGCTCTTGCATGTCTATTAATTAATCATCATGGCTGTTGTGAAGCAATTAAGAATCCATGATGTTAATTAATAGACACTAGCGAAATTTTGTCGAGTCGGGTATACGAAAGGACATTGCAAAATCAAAATAGAATATTTAGTTCCAATACGCTGATATAAACGTGCTCTTAGCAACAATGTAAAGTACGAGAAGATTACCAGCATCTGTGAATTAATCCAGGAACAGCTTGCCCGATGGATAGAAGAGATTGATGCGGTGAGGAGCAGTATTGTAGAAATTGCTACTATGCCGGATATATCCCAGGATTCCATGGAGTGACGGGAGACTCAAGGCTGGTATCGGTTAATCCAATCCGTGATACAGTATTTGCCAGTAATCCGGCTCTCTATTATTTAATAGGAAATGTATTGACAATCGCTGCTTCTCTGATACTGACAGGAGGAATGGCAGTATCGGAGAAGCAGTGATAAGCACAGGAACATCCGTAAGCAGGGCAGTAGTGACAGAGTATGTCAAGCAGGGACTGACAATGGCAGCCAGCAGCTATGTGGAAAAGAGCATGACAGAAGCAACCAACAGTCCACTGGCAGGCTTTGTAGTTGGCTCACTAACCGGAATAGCAACATATGGAACGCTCAATGAGATAGATTCCATGGCAAATGTAAGTGGATTACACAGTTCTTTTGCAGAAGGAATGTCAAAGGAAGATGCCCAGAAATATCTTGATTTTCTTGAGAATGGAAGCAAGGAAGGGCTCACAGAGGCAGAAATAAGAGGAATCGGAAAGGTAGACGAAGCACTTGCATTAAAGAAAGTAAACCCGGAGGAGCTGTTGGAACTTAGAAAACAGCAACTGGGGAATGTGGGAGTGAGTGGTAGTACTTCTAATACTGGAGTTGGGAATCCTGTGAAAGTAGAAGGAAGAGGTAGTACAGGAAGAACAATTCCTAATAATTTAGAAGAACAAATGGCTATGCATCAAGTACGGTCTGATCCTTTGGAAGGTGCTACTGAACTTCCGATTAAATTAAATGATACGAGGTGGAAATCATCAGATGGTTGGGTCAAAATGCAATCTGTTGTAAAGACAGCTGATGGAAATAAAATTACAATCCATTATGTATATAATAAAGTGACAGGCACATTCGATGATTTTAAATTTAAGTAAAGAGAGGAATTTTATGGATAATATTATTTTTGAAAGAATATGGAAAGATTCTAATATTATAGAATTGAAAGTGATGGCAAGCTCAGAATACATTAATGTATTTCAGAATTGTTATGTTGAGGATGTTTTATTAGAAAATGCTGCAGATAAAATAAATAATTATATCAAAAATTCTAATGAGGTATGTTATTTGGAATTTGGAAATAAGATTGGAAACTATACACCTGCTTTTTCATTAAATATTTTACCCAGTGATAATCATGGACATGTAAAAATTGAAGTAGATATAGAAATTGCGGATAATGACAGACGTGCCCATAGATGTTGCTTTTATGTTAGCTGTGAGTTGGGACAGATTGAAAGATTTGGACAATCATTAGTATCATTAATATCAGAGGATGAAGGAGTCAAAGTTTCCCTGGTATAATTTATTAGGGTTATACTTTAGGACTTCCAATTCCTTAAATCCTTTGTTCGAAAAAGTAACTGTATCACCTATCTGCTCACGAAGCGAATGTCATCATGCTGATAAAATTAGATACCAATGTTTATACATCAAAGGTACAGTCTTTTTCGACGGTATCCGGTGAGGTAGAAGGAAAGCAGCTTACAGTTCCGGATTTAAATGTATCAATGGATGCCATGACAGCGTACAGGGCGGACTTTTCACAGTTAATTGGTCTGATGAGTTATTATCAGAGCCTTCTGACGCAGGATGCCGGGAAGCTTCTCACACTGCGTGATGAATTGGTTGATGCAGAAGCTTCTTTGATGAAAATGATAAAGACAAAATAGGGGGAGAGGAGAAAGTTATGGGATTTCAGGAAAAGTACGAGGAGATTACCAGCATCCGTGAATTAATCCAGGCACAGCTTGACCGGTGGATAGAGTAGATAGATGCGGTAAGAAGCAGTATTGTAGAGATTGCTACCATGCCGGAGATGCACGGAGGGGCAGCAGAGCATGTGAGAAGCTATATGTGGGATTATCATATGAATCTTGCAA
>NZ_QUFO01000023.1:0-3731 GCF_003478915.1 Roseburia sp. AF25-13LB | reverse complement strand
GCTTTGTAGTTGGATCACTAACCGGAATGGCAACATATGGAACGCTCAGTGAGACAGAGCTGGAAGTAGTAAATAATGTAAAAAGACCGCAGCAGTTGGGAAATGTTGGGGAGAGTGGTACTTCTTTAACAAAGAGACCATCTTGGAGACAAGCTGAATTAGATGCAGCAAAAGATTTCCCAGATTATTTAGAACAAAAATCATTCATAAAGGGAAAGGAAGTTCCATATGGAACAAAAGGAAGTGTTAGACCGGACTTGTATAAGGATGGATTCAGTATAGATGTAAAGAATTATCAAATTGAAACTGCATCTGGTAGAAGCAACTTGGCAAGAAATATTGAAAAACAATATTATCAAAGAATAGGTAATTTACCAGAGGGAACAGAACAGTCAGTATTAATTGATATACGAGGTCAAAATATATCGCAAAATAATCTTAATGCTTTATATAATGATATTGTGGAACGAACAAGTAATGGAATAAAAGTGAGATTTAAGGAAAGTTAAAGGAGTATATGATATGGCAGTTGGATTTAAAGTTGGTTTTTTATGGTATCAAATAGGTAGTGGAGATTTTTTACATTGTTTTTTTTCGACAGTTGCTGTAAATTTAGAGAATAATAGTTGGGGAAGTAGATTTCCGCTGATAATGAATCAATTGTATCAGGGAAGTCTTGAGAGTGAAAATGTAAGTAAAGCGTTAATAGAATTGAATACAATTAAAGAAGAATTAAGGAAAATATCACCTAATAAAGTAATTTGGGATATAGATGATATTAAAAAACTGCCACCATGGGGCGATAATATTAGTAAGGACATAACTGATTTATCAAATTATTTTGTGACGAGTGATGGTGAAGATTTTTTAACATTGTTTAAACATGCCTTAGAGAAAAGTCAGGAGTTAGGATTACCAATAGAGATAGAGTCGTTATAGATGAAAATGGTTTTATAAGTAACAAAACTATCAGAAAACTTGATTAATATAAAATTCAGATGGTTATAATAGACAGGCAATTAGAAAATGATATGTAAAAAATGTAAAGGAAAAATGAAATGAAGTATCGAAGGTGCTACGCAAGGCTGGAGATAGGTTTGGCGGTTCACCAAATTTGGATAATATAGTATCTCAATCAAAAGATGTTAATTTGAGTCAATATAAGAAAATAGAAAATCAATGGGCAAAAGCTATAAGCGAGGGAAAAAAGTAAAGGTAGATGTTAAGGTTAAAACGCATTGTTTTCAGGAAAGATTGATATTATGAGAACGATGCGTTTTGCTTATCTGGAATTATATTGTAATTTTGGTCTCCTTGATAGTGAGTGGTGTGATAAAGTTCGAGAATTAAAAAATGAACATTACAATAGATTGGAAATAGAAGAATGATAGGAAATGAAGAGTTTTTGCAGTTGCGAGAGGTGGGTTAGGCGATTTCATCATTTATGATGCAGATGTTCAATTAAAAAATCAGTTGAATGAGAAATATAATGACGAAGTAAAAAGAGTTTGGAACATTATGAAAGACTATATTTAATATTGACTTCGTATAAGAATATCTGAAATCACAACGGAATATAGTTCCTGCTCTTGCTGTGTAAACTTCAAATAATCAGCATCCTGCATGTCAAAGGAAGATGCCCAGAAATATCTTGATTTTCTTGAGAATGGAAGCAAGGAAGGGCTCACAGAGGCAGAAATAAGAGGAATCGGAAAGGTAGACGAAGCACTTGCATTAAAGAAAGTAAACCCGGAGGAGCTGTTGGAACTTAGAAAACAGCAGCTGGGGAATGTAGGGGAGAGTGGTAGAAAGACTAATTTTGATAATGAAATACCTAGAAGTGGGGCTGAATGGAATGAATATTTAAAGGAAAAGTATGGTGCAGATAATGTACATTGGAATATTAATTCTGTTGATGATATTTTTAGGGATCCAACACGTTTGAAAGGATATTGCTGATGAATTGCAGAAGGTTCTTGGAAATGATTGGACAAGAGGTGTATATGGAAGCAATGGTGGCGGTTGGAAATTAATGAATGGTGATGTTTCTATATTTTATCATCCAGGCGGAGGCAAACATGGAGGTTCATATTATGGAATATCATCTGGGGCTACTGGAAAAATAAAGGTAGTAAATCCTGAAACTTATATCCCGCTGAAAGGTGATAGAGCAACTATAATTTATGATTAGAGGTATTGAGATGATAATTTCATTAGAAGAAAGATATGAAAACTTTAAAAAAACAATTCAAGAATGTGGAAGTTATTTGTTGACAGAAAGTGATGATACAATTAAACATAATCTATTTGAGGAATTTTCGATAGATGCGATTAGTTTTCTACATGAAGATACATTAAATCTTCTTTTGGATGAAGGTATGATTAATGATGATATACTAGAAAAAAGCATAGAGTTAAGAAATTCATTTATACAATTAGAAAAAAATGTAGAGTTGCTTAGTGTAGAAGCGGTAAGAACAGTTGAAGAATGGAAAAGATTATTAAGAACATCGGATGAAATAAGAAAGTTACTTTATTGGTAAGGTGATTAATTTTCTAGGTGAAAAGCTAGTTAATAACTGTGCAGAAGTATTTGCAACTAATAATGCATTGTTAGGTGGAGCCGATATTGATAATATATTTTTAAATACAAGAAATTTTGGAGTGAAGAATATGATCCACTTTGTGATAATTGTAAAATAACTTTTGAGAATTTTAAGTTGCAAAAAAATAAATAGGATATTATGTAGAAACAATCGGTAATATCACAGACGAAGCAGTACAAAAATATATAAAAGAGCAAGCAGAGGAATCGAGAAAAGAAGATTCAAGAAGTACCGCTTTATAGCGGACCAGTAAAAATGATTGCGACACCGCCCTTTTGGGCGAGCGGTAACATAGCTCTTTGGAGGGCTTATAACAAACCATCAGTTGAACTGGTGGTTGCTGACTTAGAAAAATAACGAAATAAAAAACGAAATAGCAGCGGTATTTAAAAACGAATTAAATTTTATTTGGTACACAATCGAATGGTGGAGGTAGTAAGGCATATTAATGTGCATATAAGTGTAAGAAATAGTAACAGGAATAACATTTACAGAATAGGAATGGCATCATTATGCTGATAAAATTAGATACCAATGTTTATACATCAAAGGTAAATTCTTTTTCAACGGTATCCGGTGAGGTAGAAGGAAAATAGCTTACAGTTCCGAATTTAAATGTATCAATGGACGCCATGACAGCGTACCGGGCGGGCTTTTCACAGTTAATTGGTCTGATGAGTTATTATTAGAGCCTCCTGACGCAGGATGTCGGGAAGCTTTTCACACTGCGTGATGAACTGGTTGATGCAGAAGCTTCTTTGATGAAAATGATAAAGACAAAATAGGGAGAGTGGAGAAAGTTATGGGATTTCAGGTAAAATATGAAGAAATTACCAGCATTCGGGAACTGATTCTGGCACAGATTGACTGGTGGATAGAACAGATAGATGCGGTAAGAAGAGTATTGTAGAGATTGCTATCATGTCGGAGATGCATGGAGGGACAGGAGGAGAACATTCAGGGAGCAAGATCAGACTTTGATGTGGTAGCAGAGGAAGTGGCGGATATTGAGAGAGAACTATCTGCTTATCTTGATGTGGGCAGATTTTCTACAACCTGTATGGAAAGCTGCTTTGACAATGCGCTTGCCGGAGTGCAGAATGTCCGCACACAGATAGGGGAATA
>NZ_QUFO01000022.1:0-4191 GCF_003478915.1 Roseburia sp. AF25-13LB | reverse complement strand
AAAGAATGGAGCAGACAGGAACAGATTGATTATACAACCGAATATATTCAAAAGACTTTCGTGGACGAGGGAATGTGTGCCGACTGGAGCATACACGATAAGGGCGACGGGAACCCACATGTGCATTTACTTGTAACCATGCGACCATTCAATCCAGACCACTCATGGGGCAGCAAGGAAGTCAAGGACTGGGATTTTGTCAGAGATACTGACGGAAATATCGTGGTTGATGAATCCCACCCGGACTGGTGGCAGGATAAGAAAAATCCAGACCGTCATGGAATCCGTATTCCGGTACTTGATGAAAACGGAGTACAGAAAGTCGGGGCAAGAAACAGAAAACAATGGAAAAGGGTTCTGACTGACGCTACCGGCTGGAACAATCCAAAGAATTGTGAGTTATGGCGAAGCGAATGGGCAAAGATGTGTAACCGGCATTTATCCATAGACAATCTGATTGACCACCGCTCTTATGAAAGACAGGGCAAATTGAAAGTCCCTACGATTCATGAGGGTGCAGATGCAAGGAAGATTGAGGAAAAATATCTCACCGGGCAGATAAGGAAAGGTTCATGGAAGGTCGAGGAAAACCAGATGATAAAAAAACAAAATGCACTGCTGCAAAAGGTAATTGCAACCTTTGGTAAGGTATCCGGTGCATTGTCGATGTGGAGGGAGTGGTTGAATGACATTAGAAGAAAGCAAAGAAGTAATTCCCATGATGGAAGCAATGATTACACAGATAGAGGGACAACAGAATATCATGGCAGAGATGCTTCAGGAGATACAGGAAAAGGACGAGAAGCTGATGTGCTTTCAGGAGCAGGAAGAACGATTGCAGCAATTAGAGAAAGAATTGTCAGAGCTGCTACAAATCTTACCGGATACAGAAGAACTGTTGATGCTTCTGGAAGAAAAGACAGACCAGATACAGAAACTCACAGACGAAAATCAGCAATGGCAGGAATTGGCACAGAAATTAAACAGCGAGAACCGGCTATTGCAGAAACAGAACAGCGAATTACTGAACTTGAACAGCAATTAGAGAAAGGAAGGTTGATTGATGAACGAATTAAGAAACTCAAAGAGCGACGATCAACTGGAAGAGTTGCTTCTGCTGACAGAGCAGATGCAGGAAGAACTCGACCAGAAAGACCGGACTATCAGGGAACTGAAAGTGCAGCTCGACGAATCGCTGACCTTGAACGAGAAGTTAAACAGCGAGAACAAAACAGAGAACATTCAAGCCTTAAAGAACGACTTGAGGAAAACAAAAGAATTGTTGCAGAGCGAGAAAGAGAAAACACACACCGTCCAAGCCATGATAGAGGAATGTCGAGATAAGCAGAGACAGGCAGAACAGGAACGGGATTATGCACTCTCCCATCAGAAAAAAGTAGAGATACCGGTTGAAAAGCCGGTACTCTATCAAAAGTGCGGGAATTGTAAACAGACAGCTTATCTGAAAGCTAAGGAAAAGTATGATATGCAGAGGGAAAAACTGGCAGGCAGATATAAAACAAAAACAGCCATGTATGAAGCATTGATGTTTCTGCTGATATGGTATTCCGTATCAACTACTCTTTTTCAGATGATACGGTCAAAAATATTTATTTCTGATTGCGTGGTATTCTTTGATACAATCGCAACTTTCACACAGACCATTGCTGGCTGGGTTGTACTGGCAGGAAAGAACGTGGCACAGATTAGTGATGGAATATCCAATCCTGTCGTTGCTGGAATTATAAACTGGCTGATAAGAATATTGATTTGCGGTGGATGTCTGGTGGGTGTGGGAATACTTTTGGCATTCATCGAAATAAAGATTGCAGGGCTATATAAGAAATACTGTTGGGATATGATTACCATAATGGTGATACTTGTAAGTATGGCAATAGCTATCTACTTTGGGGATTGGATAAAGGAAGTATTGCCAATCAATCTGCTATTTCTCTTATTATTCGTGCAACTGGTATATGTTGGAATCAGGTGGTATGTAAAGGGATGGCGGGAAAACAGAGGTTATGTTTAAAAATAAAAAAATTGTCTGAGACGCAGCGAAGTAAATAAAATGAGTAGTATTATAAGAAGTCAGCAGTGCGTGAATAAACTGCTGGCTTCTTTTTTGATAGATACAGTCACTCTCAGAGAGTGTGCAGGATAGTAAAGTAATAACATCAACATGACGATATAGAAAATGCAGGGAAGCATTGTATTTCAAAGAGTTTGAGATACAGAGCTTCTACTAAGGCAGTGGTCATCTTGTAAAAATATGGTCTTTGTGTGCGTAATATGGTCGTTTGATGATATGGGACTAGGAGAACAGGTTATTTTATCTGATAAAGAAAGCAAAGGAGGTTACTATGAGTAATACAATTAATGTGAACTATATGACACGGGCTTACAATCAGTACCAACAGAAAAATGCGGCTAAAGATCAGGAGAAGGAAGATACAAGGTTTGCGGATAGTGTAAGAGAAAAGAGCGAAGCTAGTGGAAGTATAGTGGGCAATTCAAAAATAGGTTCTGTGTCTGCTAAAGATATGACGATGGTGGAATACAAGCAGTACATTTACAATTCAGATAAAATGATTGGAGGAACAGAAGTATGCACATTGGTTCTGGTCTAAATACGGTATCTTCAATGTACCGCCAACAAAAAGGCAATAATATGAAAGCCCCTGTATCTGCGGAAAAGACATTTTATACGGCTGAAACACCAAAGGTATACCAGATATTCACAACAGATAATATGTTGTGGACAGGAGGTAATGGTACAGGTCTTTCTTATTGCCTTAAATATGCGGATGATTCGACGGATGAAAATCCAGTGGTGTTAGCGAAAGGTGTGGATGAAAACGGAAAAGAGTTTGAGCAAAGAATATATATCAATGACGTTGATCCATCAAACGCCACAGTAGTCGAAATGCGTGCATTGGAGGCACATTACAAAGTGGAGAAGCAGGGAGGTTTCACATCTTTGCCGCTTGAAGCTGGTAATATGGGACTTAACGACAGAAGAGATTTTATCGCAATGTTCAAAAAAAGCATAGAAGATTTAAACAAATTGGGAAGGTTTGACTTATCGTTGCTTTGGACGAAAAGTATGGATACATATCTTAATTTGCCAAATGCAAATAGTAAGTATAAATAAGGCTTAGTTATTTGGACATAGAAGGAAAAGAGAATTTAGAATAAACGAAGGAGATTGAGACAATGCAGTCAATATCAAGTTATATTAATCCTAATACAAGAGGACTTACATCTAATTACAAAAATACAGCTATTAAAGATAAGGAAACCTATAATGAGGCGATGTCGCAGCACTTACTAAATCCGGTAGAAGATTTGGTTCAAGTGTTAAAAACACCTATAAAATTGGCGAAGAGTTCGTCACTTAGCAGACAGAATAATTCTGTTAATATTGCGGAAGGGCAAAGAATCCGTGTTAATGGAGGTCATGTGCTTACGGTTACGGCGCATGGAGTAGAGGTTTCTGGTGGAGATAATCCGTATGATACACAATCATATGTAAAAGCACAGAGAATGGCAGATGCATTGGCATCCATGCTGCGAAATGCAGGTGGGACAATGACTACTGTAGCACATTCAAAGGAGGAATATGCCCGGTATACAGAGGGAATTACGGATGTTATGTCTTATCTGGGTGTAGACACTTCCAAAGATTTTACGGTCAATGGTATGAAATATAGCAAAAATAAAGATGGTTGGTATGAGTCAGAAGCGAACAGTGATGCGCAGGCGGCATATGAACAGTTAAAAGCGAATAACAGAACCTACCAGTTTGCAGATGAAAAGACCAAAAAGCAGATTGCATATATTAGTGATTATTACCTTCAGACAGTGCCGGAGAGTGTAAAGGCGGCGTGGCAGGAAACATTAGAAGAAACGGGGGTTAATCCATTTCAGACGGATGTAACCAGTACATTAACGCAGTTATCTGTAGAGCAGGATTTTCTGACAGGTGGTGATGACAATATTTTTGGTGAAACGAAAGAAAGTTGTTTAGCAGCTATCGACAAAGTATTGGAGAGAATAGAAAATCCGTTGGCAGCCGTTACAGATGAAAGGGCAGCATATCTGCAACAGGAAAAAGAATTTTATACCGTGTTGGCATCTAAAATAAGAGAATAAAATGCCGGGAGGAATTTAAAAAATGATTGGAAGTAT
>NZ_QUFO01000021.1:0-4349 GCF_003478915.1 Roseburia sp. AF25-13LB | reverse complement strand
CATATGTTGCCATTCCGGTTAGTGAACCAACTACAAAGCCTGCCAGTGGACTGGTAAATTTCTTCTGTCATGCTCTTTTCCATGTAGCTGCTGACTGCCATGGCATCACTCACTGCAACTCTAATTCTTTTTTTAAGTGTTCCAATTCAGAATCTCTCATATCACATACACATATTTCAATAATATCATCTGTTTCTGACAATCCAAAATACACTTTGTCCATTTTTATATAATGTGAACTTTTTTTGTCTGATAATATTATTCTGCTACCATTAGAATACAAAATAGTTTTAAAAACAGGGCATTCTATATCATCACTATGAAAAATTATCTTTCCATCTTCAAAATTTTCCACCACTAGCTTATCCGTAGTTTCTGAATACTCCTTGCAAAGCAGTAGCGTTATTCTTTTTAATAACTTACTCTTTATACCCACTGTAAATTCCAATGAAGAAGTTTTATCTTTTGAATATGAAATATATTCAACCGCTTCCTTATCCTTATTAAATATAATCTTCAAAGGAATATATTCTTCCAATTCCATATCTATTATATCTTGCATATTCTTGTACCTCCTAATGCCATCCATTAAACTGTGCATGTTTTATTACTGGCAACTGTCCTGCTTGTCTTGACTGAGCAAATATAAATTCCCAATTACCTTCCGTAATCTTTTCTCCATAAACAATTCCTGATTTAGTTGCCTCCTGAAGCGAACCATAAAAATCACTCATAATTTCTTGTGTATAAAGATTAGGATTTGTATATGCTGTGCCATTTCCCGTAGTAATCCCCTTATAAACTTCTTCATACATATGTTCAGTTGCATTTCCATGCACCCACATCTTTTCTCCATTAACCTCTATCTCAAATGATTTTGGAATATTAGTATACGGATACTTTTCTTGAGTTGGGGTAATATTATCCCATACAGTACCCGTCTTTCTACCACTCTCCCCTATATTTCCCAACTGCTGCGGTCTTTTTACATTATTTACTACTTCCAGCTCTATCTCACTGAGCGTTCCATATGTTGCCATTCCGGTTAGTGAGCCAACTACAAAGCCTGCCAGTGGACTATTGGTTGCTTCTGTCATGCTCTTTTCCACATAGCTGCTGGCTGCCATTGTCAGTCCCTGCTTTGCATACTCTGTTACTACTGCCCTTCCTATGGATATTCCTGCACTTACTGCTGCATTTGCTGCCATTCCTCCGGTCAGTATCATAGAAGCTGAGATTGTCAAAACATTTCCTATTAAATAATAGAGTTCCGGATTACTGGCAAATACTGTATCTCGGATTGGATTAACCGATACTAGCCTTGAGTCTCCCGTCACTCCATGGAATCCTGGGATATCTCCGGCATAGCAGCAATTTCTACGATACTGTTCCTCACCGCATCAATCTCTTCTATCCATCGGTCAAGCTGTGCCTGGATTAATTCACGGATGCTGGTAATCTCCTCGTACTTTACATTGTTGCTAAGAGCACGTTTATATCAGCGTATTGGAACTAAATATTCTATTTTGATTTTGCAATGTCCTTTCGTATACCCGACTCGACAAATTTTCGCTAATGTCTATTAATTAACATCATGGATTCTTAATTGCTTCACAACAGCCATGATGATTAATTAATAGACATGCATGAGTTATAGGTTGTTGGAGTCCGAAAGTATAACACTAATTAAATTTATTAAAAAAAATTATTCTAACGTTTCTAAAAGCAAACCTCCTTTTTTTCTGCATTCTTCCCATTCTTCAGCATTTAATAGAGCGTCTTCTGTCCATAATTCATTTTTTTTAGACATACCAATTAGCATCTCATCTATAGATTTTGCAATGATATACTGTTCTTGACTTATCCACTCACTTTCCAGTAACTCTTTTGCATACATCATCCCTATTTCACTAAAATCGCTTGCAAGCTCATCTGCAACAACTGTACCTTTCAGTTTTGCAATTTGTTCTGTTGCAGTCATAGACATTTGTTTTACAATGTCAATGAATCTATCATAGCATTGCATAATTTCTTCTATATCTTTTTCCACTATTTTGCCCTTTCTCCATTTATGTAATATCTTACAATTCCATTTTTACCAGATGAAACCTTATAATATGGCATCTCTCCATGATGTCCGCCACCTGGATGATATTGAATATATACAGAACTTCCATTTGGTGCATGCATACTTAGCCCACCGCCTTGTTCGTATGGAATTCCTGCTAGACTACCTTTGCCTAAAGGTTCCACTGTCCATCCATTTTTTGTGGCTAAATCTGAAATCTGTTTTGGAGAAAAGTCAGTTATTTTACTTGGCATATCCACAATATCTTGGATAGATGTACTTTCCCAAGTAACATTATCTGCTCCATATGTTTCATTAAAATAATTATGCCAATCATCACCTGTCATTGGATTCTTTGCATTACTACTACTCTCTCCAACATTTCCCAACTGCTGCGGTCTTTTTACGTTATTTACTACTTCCAGCTCAGCCTCACTGAGCGTTCCATATGTTGCCATCCCGGTTAGTGAACCAACTACAAAGCCTGCCAGAGGACTGTTGGTTGCTTCTGTCATGCTCTTTTCCACATAGCTGCTGGCTGCCATCGTCAGTCCCTGCTTTGCATACTCTGTTACTACAGCCCTGCCGATAGATGTTCCTGCACTTACTGCTGCATTTGCTGCCATTCCTCCGGTCAGTATCATAGAAGCTGAGATTGTCAACGCATTTCCTATTAAATAATAGAGTTCCGGATTGCTGGCAAATAATGTATCACGGATTGGATTAACCGATACCATTCTTGGGTCTCCTGTTACTCCTGCATAAACATCCTGACCACCTTCTACTGTATTTGAAAAGCCATATGCTGCTGTTCCTGCGCCAATTGCCATTACTCCTACTGTAGCCACTAAAGGAAGTGCCATACCACAGGTTGCTACGACAAGCATTCCTCCCAGAATCATGGTTCCGACAAACAGATTTTGAAAAGGCCTTATTTAATTTATTAATTTACACTGAAATTTTACTTTTTTATATAATTTCTCCAATGCCTCTTCCTCATTCTTAAACGTCCATTCTGCCCTCATTCCTCTTTCATTATTTTGATAAACCTTCCATAATTTTTCATTATTATCAAAACCATATCCTATAACAAAATCTGCCTCTGTAATTTGATTTAATACTATTTTCCACATGCCTATGCCATCTTTAAATGATAGTATACTAGAAATTAATTTGTTTTTATCCACACTTAATTCTCCTTTAATATTCCTATTTTTTCTAATACATCTCCACCAAAAGGGGTAACAATTTGTCCCGCTCCACCAGTCATATCTCCCCATTCTGCTGCTTGGCCTTTTATACCATAGGTTGCATCTACACTATCTCCCAATTCCTTATTGGCTTTTGATATAAACGAATCATAACTATCACATAGTTCTTCAAAATCATCCAAGTCCCACCTAGATATCCCTTCATTATGAAGCAACGCATTAAATGTATCTATATCTCTATTTTTTATTGCATCAATTTTATCAAAATACGTTACATTATTAAAAGTTCCTGTATGATAAGCTGCTTCATTTTCTACATAAGGAATTGCTCTTTCACTATATGTGTATTTACCCGTTGATGGAACGTCTGCGAAATTAGAACCACCCATATATCCATATCTATCCCAAGAATCAGCCAAACCATCTGTTCTGGTAATAGGTTTGATTGTGCTTTCATCAAAGCCTAATTTAGGCGGCCAATCATATATTACATTTCCCTTCACATCAAAACCCTTTACATATTGAATATCACTTGGCACATTTATATCAGCTTTGTAATTTGAGTTTTTAAACAGTTTTTGTAATTCCTTTATCTTTTGTGCATCAGTCAAATCACTTCTCGTACCAATATCGCTTACTGCTTTACTAAAATCGGCATAAGAATTTATACTACTCTCTCCAACATTTCCCAACTGCTGCGGTCTTTTTACGTTATTTACTACTTCCAGCTCTGCCTCACTGAGCGTTCCATATGTTGCCATTCCGGTTAGTGAACCAACTACAAAACCTGCCAGTGGACTGTTGGTTGCTTCTGTCATTCTCTTGTCCACATAGCTGCTCGCTGCCATTGTCAGTCCCTGCTTTGCATACTCTGTCACTACTGCCCTGCCGATGGATGTTCCTGCACTTACTGCTGCATTTGCTGCCATTCCTCCGGTTAATAACAGGGATGCTGAGATTGTCAATGTATTTCCTATTAAGTAATAAAGGTCTGGGTTGCTGGCAAATAGTGTATCGCGGATTGGATTAACCGATACCATTCTTGGGTCTCCTGTTACTCCTGCATAAAC
>NZ_QUFO01000020.1:0-5753 GCF_003478915.1 Roseburia sp. AF25-13LB | reverse complement strand
CGATGCTTCCATAATAAATATCCTGGGCACCTTCCGCAGAATCTGCGACTCCATAAATAGTCATTCCGGTTTCCATAGCTACTCCAACCGCTGCAACAATGGGCGACGCTGCACCTGCAGTTGCAATAATACATGCCACCCCAACACCAACCAATACGACTCCGGCAACGGTCTTCCACACTCCCTGCGTCTCACGTTCTTCCGCTGCATCCTTTTGGTTCTGTTCCGCTTCACAGATTGCATCATATACATCTTTATTGTCTTCATGCTGCTGATAAAACGACGGTTATCACCAATAGAACATCTCCGATTCTGTGTTTTTGTTTAGGTATTATGAGGGCGTTTCATCCCCCTTATACCCCCTGTTGCGTGCCATTGTAACATGGGTGTTTGAGAATCGTCAAAGAAAATGTTACAACCTTGTTATATCTATGACATTCTCTGCTTTATTCTGTCAACGTACTATTTTTACATCCATTAAATTTCCATTTTCTACATCAACATTAAACTTTCTCCCCCAGAAATCAGTAGCATATAATTTCCCATTCATAATTTGAATTGCAACATATGGAATTTGCTCTTTGCTGACAATATTAGACGGTAATTTGTCACTTATTCGCCAACACATTTCGCCATTTTCATTATAACACAAAATATTATTAAGTTCCTCTGCTCCTAGTTCTACTCGTGGAATCTTTAACAATACAACATACTTTCCACTGATGCTTTCAACTTGTTTAATTGGATATTTTACAGTGATTTTAGTACCACCAATATTTAAAATATTACCATCAATAGATACTTCTCTCATATTTACCTCCAGTCTTCAATCTTTCCAAGTTCAGTAAAATCACCAATCCATTGCTGTTGTAAATCTATTTGTATTCCACCACCATCAAATCCAAAATTAGGTCCAACCTCACCTAAACGTACTGTATCTCCTGCTTTCAGCTCTACTTCTCCAATAAATTTAGGTTCATACTCTAATGCAAATTTAGCTTGAATTTCTTTAGGTGTAAGTCCTTTGATATCCTCGGCTCTCATAACCCATCCACCCTCTAAATTTGAATTCACACCGTCATATACTCGAACAAATTTTGTATCTTCTGTCAGTGTTATATCTTGTACAACAGTTTTCTCTTTGTAAGGTGATTTATAACCTCTTGCTTCCCACCAAGCATTAACACTTTCTGCTGATTGATACTGATTTATTTTAACTTTATCTTTTAAGTTACCTAATTGGTCATCTAAATATTCATATCCTATTTTACTTGATGTTCCACCATTTACAGCCGAACCCACATCCGCATCATTTAATACTGCGCCACCGTCAGTTCCCACATCTCCAAGCTTCGGTTTCGCCAGTTTCTTCGCTCCTGCTTCAATTCCATTCAGTCCTTTCGCAGTTGCCATACTTGCTGCCATACCTGCTATCATTCCTGCGGTCTGGTTTCCGGTTAAATCCGTCGTATACTTCTGGGCTCCTGCACCTGCAGTTGCAATAATACATGCCACCCCAACACCAACCAATACGACTCCGGCAACGGTCTTCCACACTCCCTGCGTCTCACGTTCTTCCGCTGCATCCTTTTGGTTCTGTTCCGCTTCACAGATTGCATCATATACATCTTTATTGTCTTCATGCTGCTGATAAAACAATTCACTGATATTGGCAAGTGCATACACGTCCTTATCTGTATAAAAGCTGTTGCTTTCATAATTTGCAATTGTTCCCTGGTTCAACCCTACTTTTGCAATACAGCTGTTCAGGCTCGAAATTAATAAGTCTACAGAATTCTCCAGCGCTGTTACGGTACTACTTTCCTGATTTTGGATTGTTGTAATAAAATTCAATAGCTCCTGATCCAACTGCTCATGTAAACCAATTATTTTATAACTTGTTTTTCCTCATCAAGCTTTACTATATTTGAATTTAACCATCCCTCATATGCATATTTGTCAACTCGATCCAACTTCAGCTTTTCCCCTATCTTACAGTCATTTGTACTAACCAAATATTCTCCGTTTTTTTCCTTTATAATTGAAACCCTCTCTTCATTCACCTTTCCATAAGTTGCAATTTTGTAAATTTCATCTACATCTGATATATTCACTAATTTACTGTATACTCCTGTATTATATTTATCTTTAAATGTACAATCAGTTTTCTTTAGATCTGATGTTATAATAATATAATTACCATCAGCATCTCTTGAAAATTTATATTCATTTCCTTTATAATAAGCATATTTTCCATTTTTTATCATTTTTTCACCTCTCTGAAATGTTCGCCATCAAAAATAGCTACGATAGAATCTTCTGAATCAATTACCCTATGCAATTCAGCACCTTCTATTGGTTCCAGGTTACCATCAACTGTCCATTCTGGAATAACTTCTCCATTCCTTGCACCTGTAAATCCATTACGTGTACATGGGGCAGGGTCTGTATTTCCCCCACCAAATTCTGTTCCATACGGTATTCCAATCCTATCCACATCATCCGTCATAAATTTAATATAACCATATGCATTTCCACCTTCTGGATATGGTCTAATATCACTATTTATTGTATAGTCTAATCTTGATGATTCTACAACATTATCATAACCATGAATATGTGAAACATCATCATATCTTGCTATATAGCCTCTGATAGTACTATATCCGTCATCTCCTATGTATTTTCCTATATCCTCAAAGGGAATAGTTTTTTGAATCACTGTATTACTATCAATCTTAGGCACTGCTTCTCTTATATTTTTTAATTTTCCAATTTGTTCTGCTGACAATTCATTTACATCTGCTAAACGAAGTGTATTAAACTCATCTAATGTCAAACTTTCATTAGCTAACACAGATTTTAAATTATTTCTTGCAAACGCTGAACCTCCGCCGTCTCCAACATCTCCAAGCTTCGGTTTCGCCAGTTTCTTCGCTCCTGCTTCAATTCCATTCAGTCCTTTCGCAGTTGCCATACTTGCTGCCATACCTGCTAACATTCCTGCGGTCTGGTTTCCAGTTAAATCCGTCGTATACTTCTGGGCTCCTGCACCTGCTGCTGTTGCAATTCCTTCTTTTGCAACGATTGTTGCTCCACTTCGAAATGTCAGGTTTCCTGCTGAGGCCGCCTGACCGATCGGAATCATTGCGGATGCTGCAAATGCAAAGACACTTTCTGTCAGATAATATGCTTCCTCATTTCCTTGGAATACCACATATTTTAAGTCATTTACTGCGGTACTGTCAATATCTCCGATGCTTCCATAATAAATATCCTGGGCACCTTCCGCAGAATCTGCGACTCCAAAAATAGTCGTTCCGGTTCCAACAATACCCTCTGCGGCTGCAACAATTGGTGTTGCTGTTCCCCATGATGCGACTATACATACTCCGCCTACTACAAGCAAACCCACTCCGGCAACGGTCTTCCACACTCCCTGCGTCTCACGTTCTTCCGCTGCATCCTTTTGGTTCTGTTCCGCTTCACAGATTGCATCATATACATCTTTATTGTCTTCATGCTGCTGATAAAACAATTCACTGATATTGGCAAGTGCATACACGTCCTTATCTGTATAAAAGCTGTTGCTTTCATAACTTGCAATTGCAGCTGTGTTCAATCCGATTTTTGCAATACAGGTATTCAGACTCGATAGTAACAATTCCACGGAATTCTCCAGTGCTGTCACGGTACTGCTCTCATGGTTCTGAACTTCTGTGATAAGATTTAATAATTCCTGATCCAACTGCTCATGTAGTTCTATCGTTCGTATAGGTGTACTGATTAAATTTCTTATCCTAGGTCTTAAAATTATTCAAGATATCAGAATAAGGCATTTTCTTAACAATTAGTTGGCTTGTCTTGATTTTGGTATGCCACTTTAAGAAAATATGATGTTATGAATATTTGTTAAACTCGTAACGAAATCTCTTCTTGTAATTTTTTATCATTCACAGAAATTGGCTATCTCACAGCGTCTATAAGCATTTTAGCAAACAATAGTTCTGTGGAAGGGTGAAAATTCCCAGCTTGCAACAGGTTAGTAAAATCAATACCTCACAATATCTTCAATATAAATTGTCGGACAAATCCTTTTGTATACCTGAGGGCAAATTTCGCCATAAGGAGTCCTTTCCCCTTTAGGTAAATGACAAAAAGCTATTATTAATCTCTGTATGTCATTCACTTCGTGAACAGACAGAGATTAAAGTAGCTTTTTGAGTTAGGGATTTTTGAAGTCCTAAAGTATAACCATAATTAAATTAATCTCTTTCATAAAATGGTTTGTATTCTCTAATTGCATTCTTTCCAAAATCCGAATCCGCTGAAACCATATCAAGCATCTTATCTCTTAAAAATCTAATGCAAAATTTTCCAACTCTTGGGTATAGACTATTAGGTTCTTCTTTTGAATCCAATATTAGTAAATAGCTTCCTTCTTCACCCCTTACCATCCATAATAAAAACGCCTTATCAACACTCTTTTCTTTATCAAAATATACACATAGCTCATTTATCAATTCAGTTGGGTATTCAGCTGGAATGCCTATAAACACCTGTTCTTCTTTTTTAATTATACAATCATTTTCCATTCCATCAAGCATTGGAAGCGTAATCACAATATTGGCACCGAAAGGATTTATTACCATTCCTGTATATACATCTCTCGATTCTTTCATAATGTTTTGAAAATCCTTATAACCAAAAATAACTGTTTGCTGTTCTTTTGAGGAATTCCATTTATATAATTCTTCCCAATCAGTAAATGCAATTAAAAACTTATTACCTTTTGTATCTTCTAAATGCTTTATAGATATTGAAGACCCTTCACCTACAACTATTTCATTACCATCTTTCGAACTGTTTTGTAAATGAATATCTGCAGGGCATAGTAATTTAGCTTGTGCAAATTCTGTAAAAAATTTCTGTTGTGTTGCATTATTGTTACTTAATCCTTCAATTGCCTCGACTAATTTAAGATTACTAATTGGTTCTTTAATATTCATTTTTCCCTATCTCCTTCTGGTGATATATTCCATCAGCAAACTTACGAACAAAACCTTTTGCTGGAAAATCAGGATATTTAATTTCCCATAGACATCCACAACACTTACACTTGTACCATTTATCTGCTTTCCACTCAAATCCATCACAATATGGCTTTCCTACTGGTACTTCTGAAAATATATCTTCTTTTACCTGTTCTTCAAAAAACAATTTAATATCTTCATATAATTTATATGAATTAATAACACTTCCTATTCGTTCACTACATTCACATTTTATCATTTAAACCACCCCGCTTCCACTTTTGGGATATATACTTGATTTCCACCTCCTGGCAATGTTCCTATCACATTTCCAAGACTATCATATATATTTTGTGGTGCCGCTATACCTTCATAAATTGTGGTTCCTTTTGGAACAACAACCTTGGTAATATTTTCTGTTGTATTTCCCCACGAAGGATTTAATGCTAAATCCAATTGTGATTGCAATCCTCCTCCTTGAGGCGTTCTTGATACATATGAACCAACCTCTCCTGCTTTACCACCACTTACTCTATACATAACTGTATCTTCTGTCAACGTTGTTTTTGTAAATGTTGCACCATTAAAAGATTCTGCTACTTCTTGACTAATTTCATTACAAGGTTTGATTGGTGAATACTTTACTGTCTTACTTCCACCCTCTCCTACATTTCCCAACTGCTGCGGTCTTTTTACGTTATTTACTACTTCCAGCTCTGC